>CP145885.1:495917-497568 GCA_041941745.1 Candidatus Dasytiphilus stammeri
GCACTGAACGGTTTTTTTTAACTATTACTGTTAATAAAATTAAGGAGGTAATCCAACCACAGGTTCCCCTACGGTTACCTTGTTACGACTTCACCCCAGTCATGAATCACAAAGTGGTAAACTCCCTCCTAAAAAGGTTAGGTTATTTACTTCTTTTACAACCCACTCCCATGGTGTGACGGGCGGTGTGTACAAGGCCCGAGAACGTATTCACCGTGGCATGCTGATCCACGATTACTAGCGATTCCAACTTCGTGGAGTCGAGTTGCAGACTCCAGTCCGGACTACGATGTATTTTACGAGATCTGCTTACCTTTACAAGTGTGCTTCTCTTTGTATACACCATTGTAGCACGTGTGTAGCCCTGGTCGTAAGGGCCATGATGACTTGACGTCATCCCCACCTTCCTCCGGTTTATCACCAGCAGTCTCCTTTGAGTTCCCACCTTTACATGTTGGCAACAAAGGACAAGGGTTACGCTCGTTGCGGGACTTAACCCAACATTTCACAACACGAGCTGACGACAGCCATGCAGCACCTGTCTCACAGTTCCTAAAGGCACTCCTGTATCTCTACAGGATTCTGTGGATGTCAAGACCAGGTAAGGTTTTTCGCGTTGCATCGAATTAAACCACATGCTCCACCGCTTGTGCGGGCCCCCGTCAATTCATTTGAGTTTTAACCTTGCGGCCGTACTCCCCAGGCGGTCGATTTAACGCGTTAGCTACGGAAGCTACAGTTATAGTACCTACAACCTCCAAATCGACATCGTTTACAGCGTGGACTACCAGGGTATCTAATCCTGTTTGCTCCCCATGCTTTCGCACCTCAGCGTCAGTATTAGTCTAGGAGATCGCCTTCGCCACTGGTATTCTTCCAGATATCTACGCATTTCACCGCTACACCCGGAATTCTATCTCCCTCTACTATACTCTAGTAAATCAGTTTCAAATGCCATTCCTAGGTTAAGCCCAGGTATTTCACATCTGACTTAACTTACCGCCTACGTGCTCTTTACGCCCAGTAATTCCGATTAACGCTAGCACCCTCCGTATTACCGCGGCTGCTGGCACGGAGTTAGCCGGTGCTTCTTCTGTAGATAATGTCAAAATGAAAATTTATTAGAAATCCATTCTTCTTTTCTACTGAAAGTACTTTACAACCCGAAGGCCTTCTTCATACACGCGGCATAGCTGCATCAGGGTTTCCCCCATTGTGCAATATTCCCCACTGCTGCCTCCCGTAGGAGTCTGGACCGTATCTCAGTTCCAGTGTGGCTGGTCATCCTCTCAGACCAGCTAGAGATCGTTGCCTTGGTGAGCCTTTACCTCACCAACAAGCTAATCTCCTCTGGGTTCATCCGTTGGCATGAGGCTTTTCAGTCCCCCACTTTACTCTATTTGAGGATATGCGGTATTAGCCATCGTTTCCAATAGTTATCCCCCTCCATCGGGCAGATCCCCAGATATTACTCACCCGTTCGCCACTTGCCAGCAGAAAATATTACTTTTCTCTGTTGCCGTTCGACTTGCATGTGTTAGGCTTGCCGCCAGCGTTCAATCTGAGCCATGATCAAACTCTTCATTTTTATGTTTTACCTGAAAGAATTTTATTCCTCTCGGGTATTACAATTTTTATATCCGTCAGTGCA